>NZ_JAOCBT010000050.1:0-4426 GCF_029840045.1 Pseudomonas sp. GD03903
TCCGCCGACAGGCGTGACCCTGGTCATCGAAACCGTGGCCGGCGACGACATCGTCAACGCCGTCGAGGCAGCAGGCAAGGTCAGCATCACTGGCAGCTCCACAGGGGCCCGTGAAGGTGACGTGGTCACTCTGACCATCAATGGCAAGGCCTACAGCGGCACCGTCGATGCCGATGGCAAGTGGACCGTTTCCGGTGTTTCGGGAAGCGATCTGGTGGCTGATAGCGACCATATCGTCGATGGCAAGATTCGCGCCACCGACGTTGCTGGTAACTACACCGACGCCACTGATAGCCACAGCTATGAAGTCAAGCTGCAGCCGGGCGAAGTCGCTCTGAGCATCAACGTCGTCACGAGCGATGACATCGTCAACCTCGCCGAGTCCCAGACCGAGCAGAGCATCAGCGGCAAGGCCACGGGCGAATTCAAGGCAGGCGATATCGTCAGCTTCAGCCTCAACGGCCACACCTACAGCGCCGCGGTCGCTGCCGATGGCAAGTGGAGCGTCAACGTAGCCGGTGCCGATCTGGCCGCCGAAACCAACATCCACGCCACCCTGGTGGCCCACGATATGGCCGGCAACATCAGCAGCGTCACAGCTGACCATGCTTACGCGGTGGACATCGTTCCGCCGGTCGCCACCCTGATCATCGACACCGTAGC
The DNA here is from genome assembly GCF_029840045.1 of Pseudomonas sp. GD03903. Lineage (NCBI taxonomy): Bacteria > Pseudomonadati > Pseudomonadota > Gammaproteobacteria > Pseudomonadales > Pseudomonadaceae > Pseudomonas > Pseudomonas sp. GD03903. The sequence goes on from NZ_JAOCBT010000050.1 coordinate 664, forward strand.
CGGCGACGACATCGTCAACCTGGAAGAGTCCACCCGGCCGCAGACCATCAGCGGCAAGGTCGAAGGCGAGTTCCAGGCCGGCGACAAGGTCAGCTTCAGCCTCAATGGCCATGACTACAGCACCACCGTCAACGCCAAGGGCGAATGGAGTGTCAACGTTCCGGGGGCTGACCTGGCTGCCGAAACCAACATCCATGCCACTCTGGTTGCCCATGACGCCGCGGGTAACAGCGCAGACGTCCTGGCCGACCGTGCCTACACCGTCAACGTCAACCCGCCGGTCGCCTCGCTGAACATCAACATCGTGGCAGGCGACGATGTGGTCAACCTGGAAGAGTCCAAGGTCGACCAGGCCATCACCGGTAGCAGTACTGGTGGACGTGCCGGCGACGTCGTCAAGATTGTCGTCAATGGCGCGACCTACAGCGGCACCATCGACTCGCAAGGCAAGTGGAGCATCAACGTACCCGGCGCCGAACTGGTTGCCGATGCAGGCCATCGCATCGACGCCACCTTCACCGCCACCAACGTGGCCGGCAACAGTGCCAGCGTCACCGCCAGCCACCTCTATAGCGTGGATATCACCCCGCCGGTTGCCCAACTGACCATCAACACCGTCGCTGGTGATGACGTGGTCAACCTGGTCGAATCGCAGAGCCAGCAGACCATCAGCGGCAAGGCTACCGGTGAGTTCACCACCGGCGACCTGGTGAAGTTCACCCTCAACGGCCATGACTACAGCGCCGCCGTCAACGCCTCGGGCAACTGGAGCGTCGCCGTAGCGGGTGCCGACCTGGCCAAGGAAACCAACATCCACGCCACTCTGGTGGCCCACGACACCGCCGGCAACGTAGCCGATGTAGTGGCCGATCATGGCTACAGCGTCGACATCATTCCGCCGGTAGCGACGCTGACCATCAACGTGGTCGCCGGTGACGACATCGTCAACTACGCCGAATCGCAAACCTCCCAGGCCATCAGCGGTAAGGTTGGCGGCGAGTTCAAGGCCGGCGACATCGTCAGCTTCGGCCTCAATGGCACCGACTACAGCGCTGTGGTTAGCGCGTCGGGCGACTGGAGCGTGATGGTGGCTGGTTCCGATCTGGCCAAGGCTGTGAATATCCACGCCACCCTGGTGGCTCACGATGACGCGGGCAACGCCACCACTGTGGTTGCCGATCGCTCGTACCAGGTACAGGTCGAGCCGCCGGTAGCCGGCCTGATCATCAACGTGATCGCTGGTGACGACGTCGTCAACATCGAGGAATCGAAGGTCAACCAGATCATCAGCGGCAAGGCTACCGGCCAGTTCAAGGCCGGGGATCTCGTCAGCTTCAGCCTCAACGGCCATGCTTACAGCGCCGCCGTCAACGCCTCGGGGGACTGGAACGTCTCCGTCAGCGGTGCCGACCTCGCCAAGGGCAGCAGCATCAACGCCACCCTGGTGGCGCACGATGGCGCCGGCAACGCCTCCGAAGTCCCGGCTAGCCGTCCGTACGGTGTCGACCTGACTCCGCCGGTTGCCACCCTCACCATCAACGTGGTGGCCGGTGACGACATCGTCAACCTCGCCGAGTCCAAGGCCCAGCAGACCATCAGCGGCAAAGCCAGTGGCGAGTTCAAGGCTGGCGACCTGGTGAGCTTCACCCTCAATGGCACCACCTACAGCGCCGCCGTCAATGCTTCGGGCAACTGGAGCGTATCGGTAGCCGGTGCCGACCTGGCCAAGGCCACCAACATCCACGCTACCCTGGTAGCCCACGATGCGGCCGGCAACAGCGCCGACGTCGTTGCCGACCATGCCTACAGCGTCGACATCACCCCGCCGGTTGCCCAACTGACCATCAACGTGGTGGCCGGCGACGACATGGTCAACGCCGCTGAAGCCATGACCAACCAGACCATCAGTGGCAAGGCCACCGGTGAGTTCGTAGCCGGCGACATCGTCAGCTTCAAGCTCAACGGCACCAACTACAGCGCTGCTGTAGCCGCCGATGGCAAGTGGAGCGTTCAGGTATCGGGCACCGACCTGTCCAAAGGCACCAGCATCGACGCTACCCTGGTGGCCCACGACGTGGCTGGCAACAGCTCCTCCGTGACTGCCAACCATCCGTACACCGTTGACCTCAACGGCCCGGATAGCAACACCACCCAGCTGACCATCGACATCGTGGCGGGCGACGACATCGTCAACCTGGCCGAGTCGCAGACCAACCAGACCATCAGTGGTAAAGCTACCGGTGAGTTCAAGGCCGGCGACATCGTCAGCTTCAAGCTTGACGGCACCACCTACAGCGCTGCTGTAGCGGCTAACGGCCAGTGGAGCGTTTCCGTCGCCGGTTCAGACCTGGCCAAGGAAACCAGCATCCACGCCACCCTGATGGCACACGATGAGGCGGGTAACATCGGCAGCATCACCGCCGATCACCCGTACACCGTGGAGCTGGTACCGGGCGCGGCCTCACTGGCCATCGACATCGTGGCGGGTGACGACATCGTCAACCTGGCCGAGTCGCTGACCCAGCAGACCATCAGCGGCAAGGCCGCCGGTGCGTTCACGGCCGGCGACATCGTCAGCTTCAAACTCAACGGCACCACCTACAGCGCCGCTGTAGCGGCCGACGGTAAATGGAGCGTACAGGTAGCCGGTGCAGACCTCGCCAAGGAAACCAACATCCACGCCACCCTGGTGGCACACGATACGGCTGGAAACACCAACAACGTATCCGCCGATCATGGCTACAGTGTCGACCTGAAGGGGCCGGATGGCACCACCACCACGCTGACCATCAACGTGGTAGCCGGTGACGACATCGTCAACCTCGAAGAGTCCAAGGCAAACCAGACCATCAGCGGCAAGGCCACTGGCGAGTTCAAGGCCGGCGACATCGTCAGCTTCAAACTCGACGGCACCACCTACAGCGCCGCTGTAGCGGCCAATGGTGACTGGAGCGTGGACGTTCCGGGCAGCAAGCTGGTGGCTGAAACCAGCCACAAGATCGACGCCACCCTGGTAGCGCATGACGCCGCCGGCAACGTCGGTGACATCACCGCCAGCCATACCTACTCGGTCGATATCGTTCCGCCGAGCCCGAGCACCACCACGCTGACCATCAACGTGGTCGCCGGTGACGACATCGTCAACCTCGAAGAGTCCAAGGCAAACCAGACCATCAGCGGCAAGGCCACTGGCGAGTTCAAGGCTGGCGACATCGTCAGCTTCAAACTTGACGGCACCACCTACAGCGCCGCTGTAGCGGCCAATGGTGACTGGAGCGTCGCGGTTCCGGGCAGCAAGCTGGTGGCCGACACCGGTCACAAGATCGACGCCACCCTGGTAGCGCATGACGCCGCCGGCAACGTCGGCAACATCACTGCCAGCCACGCCTACTCGGTAGACGTAACACCGCCGGTAGCGACGCTGACCATCAACGTGGTCGCCGGTGACGACATCGTCAACCTCGACGAATCCAAGGTAAACCAGACCATCAGCGGCAAGGCCACTGGCGAGTTCAAGGCTGGCGACATCGTCAGCTTCAAGCTCGACGGCACCACCTACAGCGCCGCTGTAGCGGCCAATGGTGACTGGAGCGTCTCGGTTCCGGGCAGCAAGCTGGTGGCTGAAACCAGCCACAAGATCGACGCCACCCTGGTAGCGCATGACGCCGCCGGCAACGTCGGTGATATCACCGCCAGCCACGCCTACTCGGTCGATATCGTTCCGCCGAGCCCGAGCACCACCACGCTGACCATCAACGTGGTC
>NZ_JAOCBT010000051.1:0-3751 GCF_029840045.1 Pseudomonas sp. GD03903
TCAGGTCGAGGACCTGGTCGTGCCCGGCCACCGCGAGGGTGTCCACTCCGGCTGAGCCATGGATGCCCTGGTTGGCGTCGCTGGCCAGGTAGGCCTCTGCGTTGCTCAGGCTGACATAGCTGTCGTTGGCGCCGTAGAAGGAGTCCGACAGCGCAGCGATATCCACCATCGGCACCACGTGACCGAGCACGTCGGCATGCACGGCAGCGACCGATTCCTCTGGCGCAACGTGGGATTGCTCCATGCCAGGCGATTGCTCACCGGACTCGTTGCGCTGCGACTCGGCAACCTGTGCCGACAGTTGCTCAGTGCTCGACTGGCTATCCGCCGCGACAGCCTGATGCTCTGCCACAGGAGCGGACTCGTGTTTCTCCGCTTGAGCCTGCTCTGCGACCGGTTGTGCCTTGTCAGCGGAGTCATCGGCCGCGACTTCGGACACGTTCTGCCTGACGGCACTGACAGTACCGGCAGCCCCCCACACGAGGTGGTCGATAATCACACCACCGCCATCCTTGACAGTGACGACCATGGTCGAGATGAGCCGTCCGCCAGTTGCGGTGAAGTCCATCTTGAACCATTCAGTGGCCCTACCCGAAACAGGGAGGATTTCCTTATTCCCAAGGTAAACTCCATTGATATCGTAGTAGCTGATAGCCACGCCTTTTTTATTGGTAAGGTTGCCATCAACTCGAGTTACCAGCAGTGATGTATATCCTGCTCCGTCACCAGGCAATGTGAAGGTGAAGGTAACGCCCTCGCTAACCTGTATCGAAGCTGGAGTGGTCGGTTGGCTCATACCAGCATCTGTAAAGCCGCTTGTAGTTCTCTGTAGGTCGCCAATATTGGAGAAACTTATTCCTACCCCAGACGTAAGCGCACTATTTGTCGAGTTGGCATTAAAGGAATCAAATTCCTCAACCCCCGTTGTGCCGGTATAGGCACTGACCGTGAAGCCGAAGGAGTTCGACATCACGCTGGTGTTGCCGGCTGCGTCGACTGCTTTGGCCGTGATGCTGTGCGTGCTATTCGACAGGTTCGAGCCCGGGACGAACGACCAGGAGCCGCTGCTATTGGCATTGGCATAGCCAATGACCGAGCCGTTGTCGTAGATCGTGACCGAGCTGTTGGCTTCGGCCGTGCCGCTGATCGTCGGACGGGGATCGTCGGTGGTTTCGCCCAGAGTCAGGGGGCCCTGCTTGGAGCCGACAGCGTCATAGACCGAGGTGATCTGCGGAGTGGTGGAAACCAGGTCCACGCTGTAGCCGTGGTTGGCGTTGACGTTGGCACTGTTGCCCGCCGCATCGTGGGCCACCAGGGTGGCCTGGATGTTGCTGGCCGCAGCCAGGTCGCTGCCGGTTACCGAGACGCTCCAGTTGCCCGCGGAGTTGACCGCGGCACTGTAGGCGTGACCATTGAGCGTGAAGCTGACCACATCACCGTTGGTGAACTCACCCGTGACCTTGCCGCTGACGGTTTGCTGGGCCTGCGACTTGGCAAAGTTGATCATGTCGTTGCCGGCGATCACGTCGATGCTCAGGTTCGCCACCGGCGGTGTGTAGTCGGTGGTCAGGCTGAAGACATCGGACTTGACGCTGGTGCTGCCGGCCACGTTGGTCGCATCGACGGTGAAGTCGTGCCGGCCTTCGCTGAGCGCTGAGGTGGGGGTGAAGGTCCACTTGCCGGTGCCATCGGCGGTGGTGCTGCCGATCTTGCTGCCGTTGTCGTAGACGGCCACGGTGGCATTGGCGTCGGACGTACCCGTAAGGGTCGGCTTCGAATCGTCGGTGACGCCGCCTCTGGCGATCGGACCGGTGATGATGCCCACGTCATCGATGATCTGCATGATCACCGGCTTGGTGGCAGCGACGTCGACCACGTAGTTGTGGCTGGCCGTGACGTTGGCGGTGTTGCCCCACTGGTCGGTGGACCTCACTTCCGCAGCAAGGCGGTGGTTTACATCGGCCACCAGCTCGGAACCCGGAACCGTTACGCTCCAGGCACCCGCCGCGTTGGCAGTGGTGGTGTAGACCACACCGTTGACGGTGATCTTGACCACATCGCCAGGCAGGGCGCCGACAACGGTACCGGTGATTTGCTGGTTGGTCGCCGCTTCGGGAGCGCTGATGATGTCGTCGCCGCCGATCTTGTCGATGTACAGATAGAGATCCGGCAGCGAAGTGTGCACCTCGTAGGCATGGGTGGCGGTCGCTTCGGTGGTGTTGCCGTAGGTATCGCTGGCAATGATCTTGCCGTCGATAACATGGTCGGAATCAGCCACCAGTTTCGAGCCCGGTACACCGGAGATGGTCCATTTACCTGCCGCGTTGACGGCGGCGCTGTAAGTGGTGCCGCCGATCACGAGGCTGACGATGTCGCCAGCTCGCGCTCCGGTCGAGCCCCCGGTGATGGTCTGGGGCTGCATGGACTCGGCGAAGTTGACGACGTCGTCGCCGGCCACCACGTTGATCGTCAGGGTGACGTTCTGCGGCGGGACGACTTTCACCATGTAGGCATGGTCAGCCACTACGCTGGCGCTGTTGCCAGCCACATCGTGGGCCACCAGGGTGGCGTGGATGTTGGAGGCTGTGGCCAGGTCGGCACCCGGAACGGAGACGTTCCAGTCGCCCGTGGCGCTGACGGCGGCGCTGTAGGCATGGCCGTTGAGGGTGAAGCTGACGATGTCGCCGGCCAGGAACTCGCCGCCAACCTTGCCGCTGATGGTCTGGTTGACCTTGGATTCGGCGAGGTTGAGCACGTCGTCGCCCGCCACCACGTTGATGGTCAGCGTCGCTACTGGCGGGGTGTAGTCGGTGATGATGTTGAACGGGTCGGACTTGACGCTGGTGTTGCCAGCCTGGTCGGTTGCGTCAACGGTGAAGACGTGCGGGCCTTCGCTGATCGGGTTGGTGGGGGTGAAGTTCCATTTGCCGTCGGTGCCTGCGGTCGCGGTGCCCAGCGGGGTGCCGTTGTCGTAGACGGTGACTTTGGCGCCGGCTTCGGTGGTACCCGACAGGGTCGGCTTGGAGTCGTCCGTCACGCCACCTTTGGCGATCGGGCCGGTGATGCTGCCGACGTCGTCCAGGATCTGATCGATGGTCGGTTTGGCCGGGGGTACGATATCCACGCTGTAGGCATGGCTGGCGGTGGCGGTGTTGGCGTTGCCGGCTGTGTCGTGACCGATGACGGTGGCGTTGATCGAGCGGGCGCTGTCACCCACCAGGTCGCTGCCCGGAACGCTGACGCTCCATTTGCCGTCGGCCGCCACACTGGCGCTGTAGGCGTGGCCGTTGAGGGTGAAGGTGACTTTGTCGCCCGCCACGTAGGTGCCCATGACCTTGCCGCTGATGGTCTGGTTGGTCTGCGACTCGGCCAGGTTGACAATGTCGTCACCGGCGACGGTGTCGATGGTCAGCGTGGTGGTGCCCGGGTCGGTGATCACGCTATAGGCATGACTGGCGGTGATGTTGCCGACGTTGCCGGCGGCATCGTGCGCTGCCAGGGTGGCATCGATCTTGTGGCTGGTTTCAGCCACCAGCTTGCTACCCGGAACCGAGACGCTCCAGTCACCATTGGCTGCTACAGCGGCGCTGTAGGTGGTGCCGTCGAGTTTGAAGCTGACGATGTCGCCAGCCTTGAACTCGCCAGTGGCCTTGCCGCTGATGGTCTGGTTTACCTTGGACTCTTCGAGGTTGACGATGTCGTCACCGGCGACCACGTTGATGGTCAGCGTGGTGGTGCTCGGGCTCGGCGG
>NZ_JAOCBT010000052.1:0-3700 GCF_029840045.1 Pseudomonas sp. GD03903
AGGCGATGTGGAGCGTCAAGCTGGACGTCTCTTCGGGTGGTCAGCGCTTCGTTTCGGGCTGGCAGCTCGGCTACGACAGCAGCCAGAACTACACGAGCCTTGCATTCCAGGCTGACCGTTTCCTGTTCTTCAACAGCTCAACAGGCCAGGCGGTAGCTCCGGTCTCGATCGTCGGCGGCCAGATGTTTATCAACAGCGCGATGATCCAGGACGCGAGCATTACCAACGCCAAGATCGGCGATGTCATCCAGTCCAATGCCCTGGGCAGCAATGGCCAGCCCTTATGGCAACTGAACAAGGCCGGCTCCTTCCTGCTGAACAGCGCAGGCGGCGGAGGGCGAATGCAGATGACTGCCGAGGCGATGAAGGTATTTGACGCGAACGGCGTGCGCCGCGTGCAGCTGGGGAACCTCGACGTATGAGTTACGGACTGCAGGTGTTCGATGGTGGGGGCGGGCTGTCTTTCGATAGCAATTCCCTCACCTGCCGGATGGTGTATCGCATCGCGATACCGAATTCGGGAAACGCTCAGGACTTTGTGATCCCGGGCTTCGACTCGGCCCGCGGCGCGGTCTGGATCGATACGGCGTGGGCAGGCAGCGGCTCGACCTATGCCCCCCGCTATACCGTGTCCGGAAGCACGGTAACGGTGCTTTCCAACACGCCTTCGTCCGGAACTAATTACCTCAACGCGGTGATGTTTTCATGAGCTACGGCGCACTTTTTATCGGCAACTCGGGGCAAGTGCAGATCGACGACAACTACCCCTGCTACATGGAGGTGGCGGCCGGTAGTTACGACGGCTCGAGCGGAACGGTGACAGTCTCCTATCCGGTCGCGATCAACAGCCCTAATCCGCCGGCGGTCTTTGTACGGCCCGATGGCGCTCACATCCTGCGATACATGCGCAATCTGGGCGGTCCGGGCAACTGGACCGGGTGGACGGCACTGCTCTACGCCGATGGCGGATTCTCCGGCATCGTGCGATCTGGCCAGTACAAGGCAGCGGCCCTGTACCTTCCTCGCACGGGTGGGTATGGGCTGCAGGTATTCGATGCGAGCAATCGCTTGCTCTTCGATAGCAACCGCCAGGTGCTGCGGATTATCTCCGGTGCACAAACCTGGTCGAAGGTTGGCTACAACGGGAGCTATCAGGGCAACTGGACGACTGACACCTGGGGGAGCCCCTACGTGGCGGGCTCCTACGTCTTGGCTAGCCACTTCATGGCCATGTTCTCGTTTCCGCCAAACGTGGCGGAGATGGGCGTTGGCTTTGTCAACGGGAACGCCAAGACGCAGATGAACGCTTTTGCAATGCGGCTGGGTCTCGGCCTGCCTGCAATTAATAATTTCAACTGGCCGCTGGTCATGGTGAATTGAGGAGGGGTCATGCCCTGGTATTCCGCGGGCACCGTTTCGGTGACCAACAACAGCCCGACCGTAACCGGATCGGGGACCGCCTTTTCGGCGAATGCTCGCGTGGGTGATGCCTTCCGTGGGCCTGACGGTCTCTGGTACGAGGTCACCAATGTGGCTAGCGCCACGGTCTTCTCGATCAAGCCCAACTATCAGGGGGCGAACAACGCAGCCGGAAGCTATGCCATCGCGCCCATGCAAGGTTACGTGAAGGACTCCGCGGATGCGCTGAGAGGTTTCGTCAACCAGTACGGGACCACGCTGGCGAGCATCAAACCCTGGGCTACTGCAGCAACTCCGGACGCCGCGAAGGCTGCTTTAGAAATGATCGTTGCCAAAGAAGTGACCAGCGGAAGCGCGCTGGGGGCGTATGACAACGGCGTATACCAGTTCACTGGGGCATGCACCGATTTGCCGGTTGCGGGTGTGGGGTTTCTGTGCACATACACCAAGCGATACAACGGTGTCGTGGCTGACCTAGGTGTCGAGGGATTGACGAACGCCAGCCCTTCGCGACGCTTCAGCAACCGATACATCGCCGGAGTCGGCTGGCTTGGCTGGAAGGAAACTCTTTTCGCGGACGCTTTCGTTGGGCCGTGGACCACGCCAACTCTGCTAAATGGCTGGCAGTCATTCTCTACCTCTGCGCCGGTGCAGTATCGAACCGTGCCGGGAGCGGTCGAACTGCGCGGTTTTCTCAAGTCTGGAACACCCGGTCCTAATAGCGCTGCCTTCGTGTTGCCGGCCGGAGCCTATCAGCGCGACTTGATTTTGCCAGCGAACTCCGGCGATGCATTTGCGAGCCTTCGCATCATGTCACCTGGTTACGTCATTCCCTATCTTGGGGGTAACGCCTACTTCTCATTGGACGGCATAAGGATTCCGCAGTGATCAAGCTCAATGAACTGGATGAGGCGGGCTACTGGGTTGGTGACCTCTTCCTGGTGGACGATGGTCCCGGTGTGGATAACTGGACGGCCGACCTTGCCCCTGATGGGTTGTTCAAAGGCCGATATGCGGGTACACGAACGGCGCGCGGGGAATGGATAGGTGGCGAGTGGGTAGAGGAGGGGGCTCCCACGGCGCCCACTGAAGAATCACAACGGCGCATTCAGAGCATTCTCCGGGAGGCCGCTGATTATCAAATCGCCCCTTTGCAGGATGCTGTGGACCTTGACGAAGCAACGGAGGAAGAAGCCGCACTGCTCACTCAATGGAAGCGCTATCGCGTTGCGCTGAATCGCGTCGACAGCCAGCCAGGGTGGCCGGAGGTCGTTGAATGGCCATCACCCCCAACGCAAGAACACTGACAGCCCGCCAAGCGCGGGCTTTTTTTCGCCTGGAGAAAATCATGGACCTTCGTTCCGTGCGCCGCTCGATCATCGAGCCGGCGCTGTTGCTGCTGCCTGCGAAAATGGAAAGCCCGCAGGCGATCGTCATGCTGCTGGCCATCACGCGCCAGGAAGACCCGGACCAGCGCCGCCGGCAATGGCCCACCGGCCCCGCGCGATCGCTCTGGCAGGCGGAGCAGGGCGGCGGCATGGTTACCGGCCTGCTGCGCTACCGCGTCGACAGCGTTCGCGAATTGGCCACCGGCCTGTGCGTCGTTCGCGGCGTTGCCCCTGCCGCGCCTGACGTCTGGAAGGCCATCGAGCACGACGACATCCTGGCTGCCGGCTTGGCGCGCCTGCTGCTGTATACCGACCCGGCGCGCCTGCCGGAGCTGGGCGACGAATCAGGCGCCTGGGACCTGTACCTCAGGACCTGGCGCCCCGGCGCTTACGACAAGGGGACCCCTGCCAAGCGCGCCGAGCTGCGGAAGAAGTGGGCGGCCGGCTACGCCGCGGCACTGGAGGCGACCCAGTGACTGGCCAGTGGAAGTTCCTCGCCGTGGTGCTGGCCGCCCTGCTGCTGATCGCCGCCGGCGCAGGCCTCGGGGCGTGGATGACTGCCGGCCACTACCGGCCGCAACTCGATGCAGCCAACAAGGAGAAGGGCCAGTGCGTGGCCGCTCGCAGCAACCTGGAAGAGCTGGCCAAGGAGCAGGGCGCCAAGCTTGGCGAGTTGGCCAATCAGGCCGAGCAGCGGCAGGCGAAGGCGGCTCAGGCCGTCGCCGACGCGCAGCAGCAGGCCGCCCAGCACTACGCCGCTGCCCAGCGGCTGCAGCAGGAGCGCGCCGATGGCGACCCGGCCGCGGTGGCCGAGGCCCTGATCGACAAGGAGTTGGGGCTATGAAGTGGCTTCTGGTGTTGGTGGTTGCGCTGGCAGGATGCGCCGGCCAGGT
>NZ_JAOCBT010000053.1:0-2648 GCF_029840045.1 Pseudomonas sp. GD03903
CCCGCCAGTAGCGACGCTGACCATCGATGTGGTGGCGGGTGACGACGTGCTCAACCTCGCCGAGTCGAAGGTCAACCAGACCATCAGCGGCAAGGTCACCGGTGAGTTCACGGTCAACGATATCGTCAGCTTCACCCTCAACGGCACGACCTATAGCGCGGCAGTCAACGCCGCGGGTGAGTGGAACGTCTCCGTCCCCGGTGCCGACCTGGCCGAGGAGAGCAACATCCACGCCACCCTGGTGGCTCACGATGTGGCTGGCAACAGCGCCAACATAGTGGCTGACCACGGCTATGATGTGAAAATCGTCCCGCCGCAGAACGTTACCCTGACGATCAACTCGGTGACCCTCGACAACGTCATCAACCTCAGCGAGTCCCTGCAGAACCAAACCATTACCGGGACTTCGACCGGAGCGCGTGCTGGCGACATCGTCAGCCTCGTGATCGCTGGTACTACCTACAGCGGTACCGTCAACTCGACGGGCAAATGGAGCATCGCTGGCGTACCGGGCCGCCAACTCGTGGCCGATACCGACCATGTTATCGACGGCAAGATCATTGCCAGCGATACCTACGGCAACACCACCGAGGCGACCACCACCCATGCCTACGAGGTGCATACATCGCCGCCGGATCTGTATCTGTACATCGACAAGATCACCGGTGACGACATCATCAATGCCGCCGAAGCAGCCACCAACCAGCAAATCACCGGCACCAGCGTGGGAACCAACCCAGGTGATGTCATCAAGATCACCCTCAATGGCGTGGTCTACACCTCTACACTGGATGCTGTCGGCTCCTGGAGCGTTACCGTGCCGGGCTCCGGGCTGGTGGCAGATGTAAACCACCGCCTCGCTGCAGAAATCAGGACCACCGACCAGTGGGGCAACACCGCCACCGTCACGGCCAGTCATAACTACGTGGTGAGCATCACGTTGGTGAAACCGACGATCGACCAGATTCTCGATGATGTGGGCATCATTACCGGTCCGATCACCAAAGGCGGCGTCACCGACGATTCGAAGCCGATCCTTTCGGGCACATCCGACGCCAACGCCACCGTGGCCATCTACGACAACGGCAGCAAGATCGGCAGTGCAATCGCCAACGGCAGCGGCAAATGGAGCTTTACCCCGACCACGTCGCTCAGCGAAGGCAAGCACGATTTCACTGTGGATGCGACCAGCACCTTCGGCACCACCAGTGCCAAGTCCGAGGTCTTCAGCATCACCACCGACTACACTCCGCCGGTGGCGAACCTGAGCATCGACGTGATCGCCAGTAACGATGTGATCAACTACGCCAAGTCGCAGGCTCAGCAAACCGTCAGCGGCAAGGTCACCGGTGAGTTCACCAACGGTGATGTGGTCAGCTTCACGCTCAACGGCCACGCCTACAGTGCCACCGTCAACGCCTCGGGCAAGTGGAGCGTCCTGGTCGCCGGTGCTGATCTGGCCAATGCCGATAATATCCAGGCCACCCTGGTGGCCCATGATGCGGCCGGCAATAGCGCTAACGCGACTGCCAGCCATGGTTACAGCGTGGACCTGGTTTCCACCACCCCGCAGATCACCTCGGTGTATGACGCCGTCGGCACCAAGCAGGGCAACCTGATTTCGGGCGAAACCACTGACGAGGCTCGTCCGAAGTTCAGCGGCACGGCCGAAGCCAACAGCGTGGTTACGCTCTATGACAAAGGCACGGCTATTGGCAGCATCGTGGCCGATGGTGGTGGCAACTGGTCGTACACCCCTGCGACGGATCTGGCGGATGGAGCACACAACATCACGGTCAAGGCTGTCGACGTGGCAGGCAATACCAGTGCTGCTTCGGACGCTTTCAGCTTCACGATCGATCTGACCCCGGCGGCACCGGTCATTGTTTCGGTGTATGACGATGTGGGCGCCAAGCAGGGCAACCTGATTCCGGGCGAAACCACCGACGACGCACGACCGACGATCAGCGGTACATCAGAGCCAAACCGGATCGTCGTAATCTACGACAACACCGTGTGGCTCGGCACCACCAACTCCGATGCCAACGGTGACTGGTCGTTTACTCCTCGGTTCGACCTGGCGAACGGTACGCACAGCATCTTGGCCCGGGCGACTGACGGAACGGACCGTCTGAGCGGTGTATCGAACGAATTCGGTTTTACCATCAGTGCAACTACAGTTTCTGTGTCAGCTCAACGACTGCCGGCCCAGGACGACTCGGTAAGCCTGCATGCCACCAGCGATCACGAGCAGGCGCACAACGCCGGCCCGGAAACTGTTGCAGTGCAGCAAGGAGTCCACAGCAGTAGCGCTCAGCCGCAGGAGACGGAGTCGCAAGGCACGCCGTTGCCTGGTATCGAATCTCCCCATGCCGAGCCGATTGCAGCCTCGGCGGAAGAGCCAGCTGTTGCGCCGCACGTCGACCCACTGGGCCACGTCGTGCCGGCGGTCGATATCGCCGGTATCTCGGACACCTACTACGGCGAAAGCGACAGCTACGTCAGCCTGAGCAGCGCCGAGGCCTACCTGGCCAGCGACGCCAACCAGGGCATTCATGGCTCAGCCGGCGTGGACACCCTCGCGGTGGCCGGGCACGACCAGGTCCTCGACCTGAGCGCCGCCCACGGCAAGGTGACGGGCATGGAAG
>NZ_JAOCBT010000054.1:0-2475 GCF_029840045.1 Pseudomonas sp. GD03903
CAGACCATCAGCGGCAAGGCCGGTGGTGAGTTCCTCGCCGGCGACGTCGTCAGCTTTACGCTGAACGGCCATGCCTACAGCGCGGCGGTCAACGCCTCGGGTGACTGGAGCGTCTCTGTTCCTGGCGCCGACCTGGCCAAGGAAACCAACATCCACGCCACCCTGGTGGCCCACGATGCTGCCGGCAACAGCGCCAATGCCGTGGCCGATCACCCCTACACCGTGATCATCGATCCCGGCAAGGTGACGCTGAGCATTGATACCGTGGCTGGCGATGACATCGTCAACCTGGCCGAATCGCAGACCAGCCAGATCATCAGCGGCAAGGCCACGGGCGAGTTCAAGGCCGGCGACGTCGTCAGCTTCACGCTGAATGGCCATGCCTACAGCGCCGCCGTCAGCGGCTCGGGTGACTGGAGCGTTTCCGTGGCGGGTTCGGACCTGGCCAAGGAAACCAATATCCACGCCACCCTGGTGGCGCACGACAATGTGGGCAACATCAGTTCCGTCATCGCTGACCACGGCTACCGCGTGGACACGGTGCCGCCGGTAGCGACGCTGACCATCAACGTGGTGGCCGGTGATGACATCCTCAACCTGGCCGAGTCGCAGACCAGCCAGACCATCAGCGGCAAGGCCGGTGGTGAATTCCTGGCCAACGATCTGGTGACCTTCACGCTGAATGGCACGGCCTACAGTGCGGCAGTCAACGCCTCGGGTGACTGGAGTGTCTCCGTGGCCGGTGCCGATCTGGCCAAGGCAGACAACATCCACGCTACCCTGGTAGCCCACGATGCAGCCGGCAACAGTGCCAATGTGGTAGCCGACCACGGCTACAGGGTGGACCTGGTCTCCACCACCCCGGTCATCACTTCGGTGTATGACGATGTGGGTTCCAAAACGGGCAACCTGGTGCCGGGCGAAACCACCGATGATGCTCGTCCGAAGATCAGCGGTACGGCCGAAGCCAACAGCACGGTCACGATCTACGACAAGAACGTGCCCATTGGCAGCACCACCGCCGATGGCAGTGGCAACTGGTCGTTCACCCCGTCGACCGATCTGGCGGAAGGCACGCACGACATCACCGCCAAGGCTGTGGACGTGGCGGGCAACCTGAGTGCCCCGTCGAATGCCTTCGACTTCACGGTCTCTCTGGCTCCAGCGGCACCGGTCATCACTTCGGTGTATGACGACGTTGGTCCCAAGCAGGGCAACCTGGTGCCGGGCGAAACCACTGACGATGCTCGTCCGGATATCAATGGTACGTCCGAAGCCAACAGAGTGATCTATATCTACGACAACTCTGAAAGGATCGGCAGCACCACCGCCAACGCCAGCGGCAACTGGTCGTACACTCCTGCATTCGATCTGGCAGACGGCGCGCATAACATCGTTGCCCGGGCGGACAACGGAGCGGGCCAGCTTAGCGGTGTGTCGAACGCATTCGGCTTCACGGTCAATACGGTGCCGCCGGTACCGGAAGCACCGACCATTACCTCGGTGTATGACGATGTCGGGCCCAAACAGGGGAACCTGGTTCAGGGTGAGACAACCGATGATAATCGTCCGACAATCAACGGCACCTCCGAAGCTAACCGGACCATTACGATCTACGACAAGAACGTGGTCATCGGCTCCACTACTTCGAATGGCAGCGGTACCTGGTCATTCACCCCGACCACGGACCTGGCGAACGGTACGCATGACATCACAGCCAAGGCGAGCGATGGCTTGGGTCAAATCAGCGCGCCATCAAATGCATTCGGCTTCACGGTCGATGTTGTGCCGCCGAAACCGACGTTCGGAATCATCGATTTCGAAAACTGCCAAGTAGGCACTTTGGCAACGCCCTACACCCCCGTCAGTAACTACCTCATCCCTGGAACTACCGTCAGGATTTATACCACTTATGGCGCCATTTCCAGCTCTGGCGATATGTATGGACTGAACCACAATACTCTCTACGTATCTGAGGGGCACTCGGCTCGACTCGATTTTGGAACTACGACCAATAGAGTCACGTTCAAGTATGCCGCTGTCGACGATGTGGCCAGCGGGGTGGTCTTCTGGGACGTAAACGGAAACTCTCTGGGTTCTCTCCAGTTCGCTGTAAATAGTACCCCGGTCGCTAAGACTCTCGATTTCTCGGCACAGGGTATCGCCGGTATGACCATTACTTCGAGGGACTATGGCGGACTGCATATCGACGATGTCAACCTGTATATGAATGGCTACTATGCGACTCGCATGGTGACGCCTGAAATTACGGACGACAGCAGCAGTGCTGAGCAATTGACCGCTCAGGCCGCGGACTCGCATGGCACCGAAGATACTCAGACCGCGCCAGAGAGTGCGGCGGCCAGCACCCATACCGATCCGCTCGGCCACGTTGTGCCCACGGTCGATATCGCGGCATTGTCGGATACCTACTACGGAGCCAGTGAAAGCTACGTGGCACTGCACGACGCCGAG
>NZ_JAOCBT010000055.1:0-2126 GCF_029840045.1 Pseudomonas sp. GD03903
TCCAGGGCCTTGTCGACCGGGACTTCGTACGTCCAGGCGCCGTCCTTGTCAGCCACGGTAGTGCCCAGTTCCACGCCGTTGTCGTAGACATGGACGATGCTGCCCGCCTCGGCTTCACCGGAAAGAACCGGTGTGGTGTCGTTGGTCGAACCGCCCTTGGCGATGTCGATCGGGTGCTCCGGGTCGTTGTTGTTCGCCACCGCGTCGATACTGGGCGCATTCGGGGGGATAAGGTCGACTGCGTACATGTGGAAGGTCGACACAAAGTCTTCACCACCAGCCGCGTTGGTCGCGAGCAGGGCGGCCTGGATTCGCTTCGGCTGGGCGTCAATCAGGTCGGAGACTGGAATATCGGTAATGCTCCAGCGGCCATCCGCGCCAACAGTCGTGCTGTACTGGTTGCCATTGATGATCAGGGTCACCACGTCCCCTGCGCGTGCGCCGGAGGAGCCGCCCGATACAGTCTGGTCAGAGACCGCATCGGCGGCACTGATAATGTCATCGCCACCAATAGGGTCGACCCACAGATTCCCAACTACGGGAGTCGTGTCGATGCTGATCGGATACGGAGCAGATGGACTGCTCAAGTTACCAGCCGGGTCCTCGGCGCTGACGCTCAGCTCATGCGCGCCATCGGCCAGTGGCGAATCAGGGGTAAAGCTCCAGTTACCATCGGAATCCACCACGGCAGTACCGATCTCGCTGCCATTGTCCATCACGTGGATGGTATCGCCCGGCTCGGCACCGACACCGGAAATCACCGGGGTGCTGTCATTGGTCAGAGCGTTTGGTTCGACATGGACCGGATTGCCCGGGCTGAAGTCACTGACCACGTCGCTGATCGCCGGGACATCCGGGGCAATCGTATCGACGATGATGGTATAAGGATCGGACGGATCGCTCTTCTCGTGGGTCGCGGGATCCTCATCAATGACGATGATGTCGTGCGACCCTTCATTCAGCGGCAGATCCGGCACAAAGCTCCAGCTACCGTCGGAATTGGCTGTGGTGCTACCGATCTCGCTGCCATTGTCGAGCACATGGATGATGTCGCCCGGCGTTGCGCCACTGCCCGACACGACCGGGGTGGAGTCGTTGGTCAGGCCGTTATGGGCAACGTTGCTCGGATGAAGCGGATCGTTGTCGTTGGTGATGCTGCTGATCGCCAGTTTCGCCGGCTTTTGCAAAAGCAGACCGTGATGATTACTACCACTGCTCCTGCTGGTGGCCGCAGCCACTCCGCCAATGCCCGCAGCCCCCGCGAGCAACGGCCACAGCAGCGAGCCGCCAGCGCTTTCCAGCGCACCGTAAGCGAGCGGCGCGGTACCCAGCGGGGACGTGCCCAGGGTAAGCGGCACGAGCTCGCCATCAGCCAACATGGCGCTCTCGCCGCCAGCTTGCACATAGGAGTAGAGCTGGCCATCTTCGGCAACGCCATAGAGCTGCGTATCCATGCCCTCTGCAAAGTAGTCCTGGATAACCAGTTCAGGTTCTTCGCTGCCGCGAGCGAAGAGTTGCAGGTCCTTGCCGACACGTTTGACACTAACGTTTTCAGGGGCCACATCACTGTTACCAGCCTGAATCAAATACTTGGTACCTGCTTGCGCCTTGACCTTGCCGCCGGACGCAACTGCAACCTTCGTGGTTGCATTTTCGGTAACGGCCGTCAGGCCGATTTTTTCAATGAACATGTAAAGACTGCCTCGGGATGAACACGGTATTCGAAGCGCTTAGCTTGAATTGGCAGCCACACAACTTATATTCGGACTTTTCCGAGGAACCCGTCATAAATTCCCAAGAGTTGTAGGACACTCGTGAAGCCAGATAATTATCTGTAATGGTCGGAAAACCAGTCACCGCTGCCTCCCACGCCTCGCTGCGAGCGCCGCACAAACAAGAAAGCCCGCCATTCACGGCGGGCTTTCTTGTGGTTGCGGGGTACTCCAGACAAGGGCTGAGCTTCCCAGGAAACAGCTCAGAAAATGAATAACCTGAGATGTCCCACCGAGCCATTCTCAATCACCGTTCTGAGTCCCCTGGATCACCAGCTCCACGCGGCGGTTCGGTGCGTTGCAGGCGATCTTTTCGCTACGCGAACCGCTGTTGCACTGCACCACCGGCTCGGC
>NZ_JAOCBT010000056.1:0-2064 GCF_029840045.1 Pseudomonas sp. GD03903
GAAGGCGTACCGGTCTACGTGCAATTGCAGGTGATGCATCAGTTGGCGGTCACGGGCAAGCAGGCTGCGGATGTGGCTGTGCTACTCGGGGGGCAGCAATTGGAGACTCATCGCATTGAGCGCGATGACGAGCTCATCCATTGGCTGATCGAGTTGGAGAAAGAGTTCTGGGGCTACGTCCAACGTGATACCCCTCCACCTGCTGATGGATCGGAATCTGCCGAGCGCGCCTTGCGTTGTCTGTATCCCCAGGACCAAGGGAGAACATTGGATTTCTCTGAGAACGTCGCTCTATCGGCAGCGTTCGATGAATTGAAATCTGTGCGCGCCACTCTCGACCGGCAGAGCAAGCGCGAGGCAGAGCTGAAGCAGCAGCTACAGCAAGCCATGGGCGATGCGAGTCGGGCGGTGTTCGCCAACGGCATGGTGTCCTGGCGCAAAGCCAAAGACAGTGTCGTATTCGATGTTGCTCAAGCCCTTAAAGAAAAGCCCTATCTCCTCGCACGCTACCCCATCACCAAAACCGGCAGCCGCCGTTTCCTGATTCTCTGAATGCGCTTCCCCCCTTGGCCACCCCGGTACAGTTCCGCACCGCGGTGGCCTTTTTTATTCATCCACTGGAGAACCACCAATGCTCAAAGGCTTGGCTATCACCCCGCCGGTGCTCGGGCGGATTTCCATCGGCAAGGTCGTCGAAAAGAATGGCAAGCGCCTGCCAGAGAAGGACGACCAATTCACCATCACCACGCAGGTCCAGCTGCGAGACCACTGGCTGCTTCACCCTCTCGACGACGAGCTTCGGAAGGCTCAAGGCGGAAAAATTCGCAGCATCCCAATACGTCTGCTGTTCAATGCTCCGGATTTGAATTTTCGTGCGGAGTACAGCCTGTTCGATCGGCAGACGGGGCGACCTGTCTGCGTGGGTAACGGCGAGACCTGTAAGCGCAGAGGCAAAGACGGAATCGAATCACTGCCCTGCCCTTCGCCGGATGGTTGTCCGCTGGCCAAGGGAGGTGCCTGTAAGCCCTATGGTCGGCTCAATGTTGCCATCGGCGATGAAGACTCACTGGGCAGCTTTGTGTTTCGTACGACGGGCTTCAACAGCATTCGGACGTTGGCTGCTCGACTGCAGTATCTCCAGGCAATCTCCGGCAATCGTTTGGCCTGCCTTCCGCTAGAGCTGCGCCTTCGTGGGAAATCGACACGGCAGAGTCATGGGCTACCGATTTTCTATGTCGACATCACCGTGCGTGACGGCATGTCGATGGAGGAAGCGTTACAGCATGCTCGAGACATCGATGAAGCACGGCAGGCAGCTGGCTTTGATCAGAACGCTCTGGACGCAGCAGCGCAATTGGGACTCGCCAATGGCGCCTTTGAGGACAGCGATGAAGAAGGCGAAGCCATAGTGCATGAGCTCGCTCCTGAAGCTCCAACCGTCCCAGATACATCCTCGTCTGCAGGCAACACGCCTACCAACTCAGCCACACGCCCCACTCTATCGGCACTACTGCGTGACCGCGCCGAAGCGCGAAATCAGTAACTCACCCATGAACGAAGGCAGGCATCGAGATCGGCTCGAGGTCGGCTTACACCTACAGGAGTACACAGCATGCTTAGCCTTACACGTAGCGTCGGCAAAACCATCCGCATTGGCGATGACATCGAGATCGTCATTCTTCGAGTCAGAGGCAACCAAGTACGCGTCGGTATCTCCGCACCACCGCACATCACGGTGCATCGTGATGAGGTCTATCGGCGCATCCAGGCATGCCCGCAGCAATCCTCCTAATCACCATCTCAAAGGAGGTCCGCCATGGGTATGCTGAGATTTCTTGGTCTGTTGTTTATGCTGATTAGCATCTTCGCCGGCAGCGCGGCTGTAGTTGCGATGGGGATTGTGGCGGTGCGATTTTGGCCACTTATGCTGGTAATCCTAACGACCCTCGCTGTGTTTCAGCTGGCGTCCAAGCGCGTACAGGTTTCTCGGCGTTAGGTCGTCATAAGCAGGAGCCGTTGGGCTCCTGCTTATATTTATTTTTTGATCGACAGGCAGCTTCCGGC
>NZ_JAOCBT010000057.1:0-1666 GCF_029840045.1 Pseudomonas sp. GD03903
CCAGGCTGTGTGAAAACGTCGTCCTCGCCTAGAGTTGCTGGAGCAACGTCAGCGGGGGCGGCGTATGAAGCGATTCATCGAAGAGGTGAGCCGAGCACAGGTCAGCTTGCTTCCCGAATGCATGGATGATTTTGTCGCCGAAGACAACCCGATCCGCGTGGTCGAAGCCTTCGTCGAGCAACTCGATCTGGTGGCCCTGGAGTTCAATGGGGCCACTCCTGCCGTAACTGGTCGACCGTCCTATCACCCCGCCGTGATGTTGAAGGTCTACATCTACGGCTACCTCAACCGCATTCAATCCAGCCGTCGCCTGGAGCGCGAATGCCAGCGCAACCTCGAGCTGATGTGGCTGACTGGGCGACTGGCTCCGGACTTCAAAACCATTGCCGACTTCCGGCGTGACAACGGCAGAGCCATTCGCAATGTCTGCCGGCAGTTCGTCGTGCTGTGTCGCCAACTCGATTTGTTCTCCCAGTCGCTGGTGGCCATCGACGGCAGCAAGTTCAAAGCGGTCAACAACCGTGATCGCAACTTCACCCACGGCAAGCTGCGCGCCCGGATGGAACAGATTGAAAAAAGCATCGGCCGCTATCTGGCAGCGATGGACACCGCCGACCGAACTCAATCCAATGTCGCCGAAGCCAAGGCCAGCGGCCTCCAGAACAAAATCAAGAAACTCCGCCAGCAGATGCAGGCGCTCAAGGAGATGGAGCAGCAGCTACGTGAAGCACCGGATGGACAAGTCTCGCTCACCGATCCGGATGCACGCTCCATGGCTACCAGCGGCAAAGGCACCGGCATAGTCGGCTACAACGTGCAGACGGCGGTCGATACCCGGCACCACCTGATCGTTTCGCACGAAGTCACCAACGTCGGCCATGACCGTGCAGCGCTCGCCACGATGGCCAAGCAGGCTCGCGAAGCCACCGGATCTGAACGCCTTAGCGTCGTTGCCGACCGAGGCTACTTCAGCGGGGTGGAAATCCTGGCGTGCGAGCAGGCGGGCATGACCCCCTTCGTGCCCAAGCCGATGACCTCCAGCAGCAAGGCGGAAGGGCGTTTTGGTAAGCAGGACTTCGTCTACATAGCCGCTGATGATGAGTACCAATGTCCTGCTGGGCAGCGTGCAATCAAGCGCTTCTCGACGGTGGAAGATGGCCTCGAGCTGGATGCTTACTGGAGTTCTGCCTGCCCGAGCTGCCCGATACGCAGCAGTTGCACCACGAGCAGTTACCGTCGACTCAAGCGTTGGCGGCACGAAGCAATCCTGGAAGCCATGCAGCAACGGCTGGATCGCGAACCAGAGATGATGAGCGTGCGCCGACAGACCGTGGAGCACCCGTTTGGCACGCTCAAACATTGGATGGGCGCGACGCACTTCCTGACCCGAACGCTGCCCCGAGTCAGCACGGAAATGAGCCTGCATGTGCTGGCCTACAACCTCAAACGGCTGATGAGCATCTTCGGCGTTGCCGGTGCGATGGAGGCACTGCGGGCCTGAGGCCTGCAATTTTCCTGCGGCTCTCCACCACAAACTGCCGTAGATAGCCCCAGAAGACTCTGGCAGCGGCTAACAGCCTGTGGTCGATATCGTCGCATGCACCTTCGGGACTCATTTCCAAATGCACCTCTGGTGTAAGCCCTTTGCTGTTTTCACACAGCCTGG
>NZ_JAOCBT010000058.1:0-1566 GCF_029840045.1 Pseudomonas sp. GD03903
TTGGTCTCGCTGGTGATGTCGTCGCCCTTGACCCCGGTATCGGAGTCCGGGTCGAGCCAGGCATCCGGCGCGGCAGGTGCCTGAGTGTCCACGTCGTAGAGATGGTAGGCGACCACGACATCCCGATTGCCCGCCGCGTCGGTCGCGACCAGCACACCCTCGATACGATGGGCGGTGTCAGCGACAAGATCGGAACCCGGAACATTGGCAATGCTCCAGCGTCCGTCCGCACCGACAGTTGTACTGTAGTGGTTGCCATTGATGATCAGGGTCACCACATCCCCGGCGCGCGCGCCGGTGGAACCGCCCGAGATGGTCAGCATGGCGGCGGCTTCGGCCGCATTGACGATGTCATCGCCAGCCACAACATCAAACGTCAGCCCGCCAACGACAGGAGTTGTGTCGATGACGATTGGATACGGAGCCGACGGCTCGCTCGTGTTACCCGCCGGGTCTTCGGCGACCACGGTAATGTCATGCTCGCCATCGGCCAGCGGAGAGTCCGGGGTAAAGCTCCAGTTACCGCTGGGATCCACCACGGCAGTACCGATTTCGGTGCCGTTGTCGATCACATGAATGGTATCGCCCGGCTCGGCACCACCGCCGGAGATCACCGGGGTGTTGTCGTTGGTCGGGGCGTTAGGCTCGACGTGAACCGGGTTAGACGGATCGAGATCATTGATGATGTCGCTGATCGCCGGAACGGCAGGCGGGACAGTATCGATAACGATCGGATACGGAGCCGACGGCTCGCTCGAGTTACCCGCCGGGTCTTCGGCGACCACGGTAATGTCATGCTCGCCATCGGCCAGCGGCGAATCCGGGGTAAAGCTCCAGTTACCGTTGGGATCCACCACGGCAGTACCGATTTCGGTGCCGTTGTCGATCACATGAATGGTGTCGCCCGGTTCGGCACCACCGCCGGAAATCACTGGGGTGTTGTCGTTGGTCGGGGCGTTAGGCTCGACGTGGATCGGATGGGCCGGGTCGAGATCATTGGTGATGTCGCCGATCACCGGAACGGCGGGCGGGATGGTATCGACATCGAAGTCGATCACATGCACCGGAGCGCTGGGGTTTTCACCGGGGACGTTCTGGGTGATATCGATGCTGTGACCACCGTCGCTCAGATCGCTGGTGGGAACGAACTCCCACTTGCCATCCGGGCCGACCGTGGTGGTGCCGATTTCGACACCGTTATCGGCAATATGGATGATTGCGCCAGGCACGCCTTCGCCCGAAATGCTCGGGCGGGGGTCATCGGTGACTGCGCCATTGGCCAGATCGCCCTGGATCGGGCCAACGTGGTCGGTAACCTTGGCATTGGTCGGCGCGGGACTGGTCTTGGTCGTGCTCTTGTGGCCATCATCCCGGTTGTTGTGAATGATGGCAGCAGCGGCGCCCACACCGGCCAGGCCGGCCAGCAGCGGCCACAGGGCAAAGCCGAATGCATCGTCGGAATCGCCAACGAGGGCGGCGTTGTACGCCACGCCATCGCCACCCAGGGCAATCGGGGCGGACTCGCCATCGAGCATCAGCAGCGGGCCAGCATAGCCCTCGCCGTCT
>NZ_JAOCBT010000059.1:0-1240 GCF_029840045.1 Pseudomonas sp. GD03903
GGACGGCGAGGGCTATGCTGGCCCGCTGCTGATGCTCGATGGCGAGTCCGCCCCGATTGCCCTGGGTGGCGATGGCGTGGCGTACAACGCTGCCCTCGTTGGCGATTCCGACAATGCATTCGGCTTTGCCCTGTGGCCGCTGCTGGCCGGCCTGGCCGGTGTGGGCGCCGCTGCTGCCATCATTCACCACAACCGGGATGATGACCACAAGAGCACGACCAAGACCAGTCCTGCGCCGACCAATGCCAAGGTTACCGACCACGTCGGCCCGATCCAGGGCGATCTGGCCGATGGCGCAGTCACCGATGACCCCCGCCCGAGCATTTCGGGCGATGGTGTACCTGGCGCAATCATCCATATTGTCGATAACGGTGTCGAAATCGGCACCACCACAGTCGGCCCGGATGGCAAGTGGGAGTTCATTCCCACCAGCGATCTGAGCGACGGTGGTCACAGCATCGATATCACCCAGAACGTCCCCGGCGAAAACCCCAGCGTTCCGGTGCATGTGATCGACTTCGATGTCGATACCATCCCGCCTGCCGTTCCGGTGATCAGCGACGTCATCAATGATCTCGACCCGGCCCACCCGATTCACGTCGAGCCTAACGCCCCGACCAACGACAACACCCCGGTGATTTCCGGCGGTGGTGCCGAGCCGGGCGACACCATTCATGTGATCGACAACGGCAAGGAAATCGGTACTGCCGTGGTGGATCCCAACGGTAACTGGAGCTTTACCCCGGACTCTCCGCTGGCCGATGGCGAGCATGACATTACCGTGGTCGCCGAAGACCCGGCGGGTAACTCGAGCGAGCCGTCGGCTCCGTATCCGATCATCATCGACACAACTCCCGTCGTTGGCGGGCTGACGTTTGATGTCGTGGCTGGCGATGACATCGTCAATGCGGCCGAAGCCGCCGCCATGCTGACCATCTCGGGCGGTTCCACCGGCGCGCGCGCCGGGGATGTGGTGACCCTGATCATCAATGGTAACCACTACAGTACGACCGTCGGTGCGGACGGGCGCTGGAGCATTGCCAATGTCCCGGGTTCCGATCTTGTCGCTGACACCGCCCATCGCATCGAGGGTGTGCTGGTCGCGACCAACGAGGCGGGCAGCCGGGATGTCGTGGTGACCTACCATCTCTACGACGTGGACACCCAGGCACCGGATGCGCCGGATGCCTGGCTCGACCCGGCATCCGATTCGGGCGTTGTGGGCGATAACATCACCAAT